>NZ_JBYLUM010000002.1:0-42491 GCF_058107425.1 Bombilactobacillus sp. ESL1094 | reverse complement strand
TGCATTAACATTAAGTGAAAAATACATCCAAATATATAACCGTGTTCAACGTTCAGTAAAAAAACTGATTAAGTGTTTAATAATCTAAATTTCACGTAACATATTTTTAGTTGTTATTTAAATTTTGAAATTGTTTGATACTTATCAAAGTTAAAAAAGGCTCTAAATAAATAATTATTTAGATGCTTATAAGTTTACCTTTTATTTTTAAAGAAAGTATTAAATATGTTAATCATTAAACATCAGTACTATTTATTAATACAAATTATTTTCATTTCAAATTATAATTATTAAAACCAATTAGTTAATCAAATGGATTATTTTATTATAAATCGAAATAATTCTTTAAGCATTAAAAATAATAATATATCTTAAATATATAAGGCTTTGATAACAAATTATTTTGTTTAGTTAATTAGCATTTATTACTATAATGTATTTTACTTATTGTAGAAATTAGATTCCAAATATATATATATAAGTTCTTTTAAACGTAGATCTATGTAGATCTATATGGTCAAAAAATACTATTATTAAATAATAAGGCATAATAATTTAAAAAATATAGTTTTATCACCATTTAAATATTCAAATAAAGTCAGTGAACCAATTATTAATATTTAAAGTCACGTTCTTTGTTAAAAAATACATAGCAGAAGCTTCTTGCTTAATTTTCACACAGGATAAGCAAGTTGCGGATATCTATTCTTTTTCCAACATTGGTTTCATGCCCAAATACATATCAATTAAATGTTGTACTTTTTATGTAAACGTTATAAACTAGCATCTGTAAACATATAATTATCGCAAAGGGGAGCCTATCTGTGCTGAGAATGATGAAAATCAGACCCTTCGAACCTGTTTTGTTAAGACAAACGTAGGAATTGTGATCAATTGAAAGTATTCTTTTTGCGAAATTGTTGCTGAATCGTAAAAGAATACTTTTTTATTGCCACAACCAAGTATTTATTCGGAAAGTGTGTGCAAAATGCAACAAACAAAGTTGAGTAGTTTATTTTTATTGTGGCTGGGAACAGCAATCTCAATTGCTGAAATTGTTACTGGAACCTTAATGGCTCCCCTAGGATGGGGAAAAGGTATTAGTGCCATTATTATCGGGCACTTGATTGGCTGTTTTTTATTTTTATTACCTGCAGCTTATCTTTCAGCAATTAAACAACAACCAGCTATTGCCGTCACGCAAAGTATCTTTGGTAAGGCTGGAGTTGAAATTTTCTCTGGTTTAAATGCGTTACAGTTACTCGGCTGGACGGCAGTGATGATCGTCAATGCGCAATTGGCTTTAAATAGTCTGGCACAGAAGTTATTTAATTATCATAATACCGTGGTCATGGCAGTAATTGTAGCGGGATTAATTATTATTTGGCTATTATTGAACCATCAATGGCTCTTTCGAATCAATAATTTAGTAGTTATTCTCTTAGCTATCGGGATGCTTTTAGTAGCAGGAATTTTGCTGACACATTCTTTCCCTCATGCACAGCAGCTAAAACTCACTCCGATCAGTTTTGGCAGTGCGGTAGAACTCAACGTGACGATGGTCTTATCTTGGCTACCATTGATTGGTGATTATACCTATCAAGGACAGCAGCCAGTGAAGGAAAGTTTAGTGAGCGTCCTGGGTTACTTTCTCGGTAGCTGTGCCATGTTTGTCCTAGGATTATTAGCCGTTTTAAAGTCTGGACAAACTAATTTTAACCAAACCCTAGCACAAACCAATTTGGGCATCATCGCTTTATTAATTATCATCTTCGCGACCGTTACCACAACCTTTATGGATGCTTACTCTGCAGCAACCAGTTTAGATAATATCTGGCATTTAAACCATGTCAATTATTGGGCTGTTGGTATTACGATCTTAGGCTTATTAATTGCACTCAATGTTTCTTTAAAGTACTACCAAAACTTTTTAAACTTTATCGGTGCTATTTTTACGCCATTATTTGCCATTTTATTTGTCAGTGTCTTCTTAATTAAACAAAGGCTCAACTTTTTCTGGAATTTCTGGTGGTGGTTAGTGGGCGTTGTAGCATATTACTTGCTGCAAAAATTAGACTTCATTGGCGGCACTACCTTATTATTACTGGTGATCATCACCAGCGCACTGCTCATCACGGCTACTTTCAGTAAAAAGTATGATTTTAAATGATTAATGCTGTTACATTAATTAATAGTAGCATTTTTCAAAAGTAAGATTTCTATCAAATTTAATCTCAATTTTTGATTAGTTGTTGCGATATCTATTAAATTTTATTAAAAATTAATTAAATAATAGTCATTATTTGCAATCACTAGTACTGATTTATGCTATATTTAAATTAATCTTTATGAACAAAGCTAAAGGAGTTGATATCATTAAAAGCCAGATCACACACTGAAAGAACCAAGTTAAGATTTCAACATAAAATTTAATTTGACAAGGATGAAAATTAAAAATGAAACTAAAGTTATCCAGTAGCAGCTTCTTACTTGCCCTAATCGGCTGTTTAATGTTAGCTGTACAACCAGTTCAAGCAAAAAACTACGTGACATCAGCTACTAATTTACAAGTTAGTTCCGGCAATACTGCAGTACCCTTATACAGTGATGCTGATTGCACGCAACCAACCGGGGCCACTTTATCAACTAAAATCAACAATTGGCAAGTCTTCGCCATTGGCCAAGCTAGTCCAGCAGCCAATGCTCAGCGCTTATCTTATAAACTAGGGGCCAAGGCCTGGGTCAAAAGTAGCGATGTCTTTTTAGGTGGTGTCGTTAAAAATCAAAAGCCAAATAACTTATTAGAAGCCTATTCTAACTACCAACGGGTGCCAATTTATGATTCGCCACAACTTTGGCACATTACCGGTTATTTGAATTCCAACATTGCTGATTGGAAAATCAGTAAGTATGCTAGTAACAGTGCCACCGGAAATCCCATTACGCGGGTGGACTTAGGAGCTAACCAATGGGTGGATGCCACTAATGACGTAGTGGCCGTGCGTTCGCTATATATTTTTGAAAAGGGGACTCAACTGTTTAACCAGTTTGGAACACCAACGACTAAAATCCAAGCTGACGACTTTTACAAAGTTTATGGTATTAAAAACATCAACGGACAAAATTATGTCAAATTAGGAACCAACAAACAATGGGCTAACTTAAGTGAAGCTCACACTAACTAATTATGTAAAAAACAGTCTTTATATATCAATATATCGCTTTGAATTATCAAGTTAGTATATTGATATGTAAGACTGTTTTTGGCTTTTAAAACAACTTCATTTTTAATTTGTACGAATTATAACCTTTAATATAATAAACTCCGCAATATCATCCGCACGATGATCAAAGAGTTTGTTTAAAACATCAACTGCTAATTGAGGATAAACTTTAAAAGATCCATGCTACTGATAATCGTTTTGAGCCTGCTGTTCGCCCATGGCAAAATCTGTCATTGATGCATTATTCTTGTGGGCTTTTTGTTGCTGCCAAGCCATATATGCCAATTGCACATCATCATAATTGCCAGCTTCATAGTTTCCTTTGACATAATCATAAATTTTCTTGAACATTTTTTACTTTCCTTCCGTGAACTACCTCAGCTCTATAGTAACAAATTCTTTGGTGGCAGTTTAATCATGTTCCAAAGCCAATATTAGCACATTTCAACTGAGCAGCGAGGTGATTTTTTCCCAATTCAATTACTCGTTAATCTATGCCATCAGTTTCAATTTAAAATTTGACATTTCAGCTTGATAATGTTTTAATACAAATCGTTAATTCGATATTTCCAAAAATACAAACAAGGAGTAAAAAATGAATTCTGACGAAATTAGAGTAAAAATTCTTAAAGCTTTAGCCGACGAAGGACGCTTAAAAATTATTCGAATCCTGTCTAACAGTCACCGTGAAATGACCTGTGGTGAAATTGCAGCGCATTTAAACTTAAGTGATTCCACCGTTTCATATCATTTACGAGCTATGCGGGAGGCCGGTTTAACCAAGACCCGTAAAGATGCACAAACACGTTTGATTAGCATCAACGAAGCCACCTTTGCGCAGTACTTGCCCGGATTTTTAACAACTTTGACAGACCACTAAAAAATTTTAGAGCTAATTTCGATATATTTAGAAATAGCGAATTACAACTTGATTAAATGAAACGGAAGTCTTCAATAGATGAAAAAATATGCTAGTTTATTCTTTTTAACAATGTTTTTAATTGGTACGGATACATTTTTAATTTCGCCATTATTACCTACTTTGAGCCACATTTATCATATTCCAACTGCAATTTCCGGTTGGTTAGTGAGTGCCTATGCCATTGGTTATGCAGTCTTTGCTTTAATTTCCGGCCCTATTTCTGACGGCCATGATCGCAAAAAAGTCATGTTATGGGGCTTATTAAGTTTTGCCCTCGCAACTTTACTCTGTGCGTTTGCTAACAGTTTTCCTTTAATGCTAATCTTTCGCTTTTTGGCTGGCGTCAGTGCTTCTTTTGTGACACCACAAGTTTGGGCCTCAATTCCCGTAGTGATTCCGCGAAAACAAGTAGTAAAAGTCATGGGTTACGCCACGGCAGGGATCTCTGTTGCGCAAGTCATTGGGATTCCCATTGGCAGTTATTTAGCCGCTAGTTCTTGGCACACTCCATTCTATGTTATCTCAGGAGCAGCTTTCTTGTTATTACTATTGTTATTTTTCACCTTACCCGAATTAGAAATTAAGTCCCGCCAACATCTCTCCTTTATTCAAATCTATCAACAAATTTTAACTAATCACCAAGCTCTAAGCCAATTAATCGTTTACTTAATTTTCCAAACAGGCGCGTTTACGGTCATGACCTTTGTTTCAACTTGGTTTCAGACTACCTTTCAGCTCTCTTTATCAACAATTGGTACAGCACTCTTGGTCGCTGGCCTGGGTAATTTAATTGGCTCTCTCATCAGCGATAAAATCGTTCAACATTTTGGTCTGAAAAAATCGTTCATGAGTATTGCATTACTTTTAATCATTGTAGATTTACTAACCATTACTGCCGCTAACTTTTGGTTCGCAGAAATTATTTTAATCTTAATTTATTTGTTAAACGGACTAATTTTGCCCTTATTCATGACCATGTTTCAAACTACGGTGCCCAATGCTGGCAGCACTATTTCTTCATTATCCAATTCTGCTATGTATTTAGGCGAAACCTGCGCTGGTATAATCGGGGGCCTCTTATTCAAAGCCTTTAAAAACTATCTCGGTATTGGTTTATTTGCCGCCATGATGATCATCATAGCCTTAACTATCCGTTGGGCCTTAAAATTAAGAACAGAACGTTGAGTGAAGACCTGAACATCAGCACTATTTATTTTTACTACTCAAGAAGTGTTTATAATTACGCGGGCTTCATTACTATCCGTAACCGGAATGGTAGCAGCACCTCAGCTTATAAATACAAACCGCTGAAAAGTAATGTTCGTATCTATACGAACATTTTCTTTTTACATAAATTTCTTAATTAGTCTTTATATAATCAAAAGACACATTTTAAAGCGTTTGTGCCTTTTGATTACCTTTGATAACGCTTGTAATGGTCATTATAGTATACTATTTGAACTAGCAACCTACAATCCACCAATTAAATCATGTGAAAGGATATAATAACAATGACTCAAGGAAAAACTCCATTACACTTAGCCAAAAGTACTGCAGAATACCGTTTATTAGGACAAGCAAAAAATAAAATTAATCCGTGGGAAGAGCACGTTCATTTCGACGGCTTAAAAGGATCATTTGAATGGTTTTTTACTAAAGTTGATACCACCGAAGCTAGTGTTGTGATTGGCATTACGACGGCCCCCTTTTTTCAAGGTGAGTTAGGTCTGAAACCCACTTTAGATGTGATGATTAATTTTCCTAACGGTAAAAATATTATGAAACACCTTGAATTCGATCCTGCAGACTTTTCCATTTTAAAAAATAACTCTGGGGTGGCCATTGCTCAGAATTACTACCAAAGTACTCAACTGCAACAATTTCATGCACACGCTGAAGTTGATGATCTTGTGATTGACTTAGAGGTTACACCACAAGCACCAGTCTGGCATCCTGAAACAGGACACTTTCTTTTCGGACAAGAACAAGAAAATTATTTTGGCTTTTTTGTAGTACCACCAACTCCCACAGCTCATGTAACAATTCACAGTAAAGAATTAAACCTGGATACTGATGGAACCGGCTACGTCGATCGGGGTTGGATGAATAAGCCCTTGGGGGAAATCTTAAATAACTGGAATTGGTATTACTGGAATTTCAACGAGTACACTGTGATGGCTATTAACATCACTTTTGAAAAAGAATACGGCTATCCTGAATACCCACTTTTTATGGTATATAAAAATGGTGAACTATTAGCTGGCGGGCCAGACACTCAAAATAATGAGCATTTACAATATACTGTTAATCAACAACATTACGATGCAAGTATCCAACGGAACGTGATTGATGCATTCACTTATTCCTATCATGAAGCAAACAAAAACTTTACTTTAAAAGTCCACAATGATCAACAAATCGAAGTACAAAAATGGTTTAATGTCTTACCAGGATCATTGACACAAAAGCAAGCTTCATCAGTTTGTGATGGTGCGGAAGCTCGTTTTACTGGCCGCGCAACTTTTACTTTTGAAAAGAATGGGAAAGTCATTGATCAAATCTCAATTGCTAATGGACCATTTGATGAACTGCAATATATGGGGCATCCTAAAAAATAATCCTCTGACGACCAACATATTTCTCTAAATTATACGGCTTTTTAACTGGAGCTCATCTACGCATTGTTATCTTGTTCTTATGATCCACATTGAACAGGAGACAATGCTTTTTTTATTCAAAGTACTAATCAAATGAATATTCAACGTTTTAAAATTTTCAAATTTATGCTTTTTTACAAATTATATCAAGATTTTAAATTTCTACTTTGATAGTGTACATCAACTATTTTTTTCAGCTGGAGATTATCATAATGAACTACTGGATTAAAACAACATTGTTTCCACAAACTATCGTCAATGCTCCCTAAATTAGCATCAATAGTTTCGTTTCTGATCGGAAACAACAGCGTTCCTACTGGTGAGCCAGAGACATTACCTACTAATTACTTGATAAAACTCTACAATTGATTAGCAAGCGCAAGCACGTACGCCCGAAAATCGGTTTTGAATTGCGACTGATTTAAAATTTGAACTCCCTGTCCCAGACCTAACAAAAACCGGAAACTTTCTTCATTATTAGGCAGGCTTATAGTTGCATGAAAGATCTGCCCATCCGTTTCGTTGATTACCTCCGGACCAAACCGTTCCACAAACACGTCCCGAAAACGTTCCGCAACAGCTAACCAGACTATCGTTTCCCGTTGCGGTTTAACCCCGCTATATAAGACAAGCTTCTCAGCACTAATAGATCGCGGTTCAAATGTTTCTGCTGAGTACTCGATCATGGAGAGTTTTGCAAGAGTAAAAGTTCGAAATGCCTGCCGAGTCATGTCGAAACCTTGAAGATACCAGCGCTGGGCTTTGAAAACGATGCGGTATGGTTCCAAGGTTCGCCGGCTCATTTGACCACTTCGGTCCGTATAGGTAAACTTCACGATATGATGTTGCCGAATCGCAATTAATCATGCGGTTGCTCGTCTCCGCAGGACGACCGTTTCTGGCCAGCCTTGATATTCAATGACCACTGGCATCAGTCCTTCAGATACAGTAGATAATCCCTTAATCCGATTCAAAGTTTCTCGCAGTTCTGAGGTTGCTAGTAGCGTAGTCGTATCAGATAGTGCAATGAGCAAATTATCAAGATCCGTTTGAGTCAACAACTTTTTGTCCACCTTATAATCTGACATGATGCCAACGCCACCATAACGACCCTGTTTGGTAAAAATCGGAATACCAGCCTCATTTAACGTATCCAAATCTCGATAAATGGTACGAACACTGACTTCAAATAACGTTGCCAACTTGGTTGCTGGGACTATTTCTTGTCGCAGCAGTAGGAAAACTAGACTAATTAAGCGACTTATTCTCATTCTTTCTCCAATCCTGACATAACTGTGTCATATTTTACTTGCTATACTACGTTTGTTAAATCAATTAAACAATTGGAGGTTGTAAATATGACAAAAACAGAACTAATTCCTTTTCTATCGTTAAATGGACAAGCAAGTAAAGCAATCGCCTTTTACGAAAAAGCACTAGGAGCCGAAGTCATTTTTAAAAAGACACTGCTTGAGGTCCAACAAATGGGTGCTCCCCTGAAGCTGACGCCTGAAATTGAAAATCAGGTCAGTCACTGCGTATTGGTATTTCCTACCGGTGGCAAATTAATGTTGAATGACACACCTGTTGATAAGGCACAATTTGTGATTGGCAATAATCAGAGTATTTGCCTACAATCAACGGACAAAGACCAGATTACGACCCTTTACCAGGGATTAGTGACAGCCAGTGACCAGGTTGACATCATCACACCGCTGACCAGTAACGTCTTCAGCCCCGCTTATGGGATCGTGAAGGATCCCTTCAATATTGTCTGGCAACTGACAACTTCAATTCACAATGATTTCTAATTAATCAAATACAGTATTGTATTTATACAACTGTGAAGACCGTCTTCCTTATAGAATAGAGCGGTCTTTTTTTAAACTGACTATGCTGCAAAATCGTTAAAATAAAGTACACCAATGTCCACGCATGGTTCTTAGTTAAAAATTAGTTGAAATAAAAAGCATGGCTATGATACACCCTAAAAATACACTTAACTAAAAAAATTAGAATTTTAGCTTCCGTAAATTATTGTCTTTTGAACGCTAATTTGCTATCATAATAAATATGAAGAAGATAGAGTTTGGCTATTATGATTATGACGAATTTGAATCGTTTCTAGACAGTTTAAATTATAAGATGCTGCTAAATTAGTTACTACTATTCAAAAAATTGAACAATACGGATTAAGCATTGCTATTCGTCAAGAATGGATTAAAAAATTAGAAGACAATTTATATGAAATACGTTCTAAAAGAGCTTCTAATATTCAAAGGGCAATCTATTTCCAAGTAAAAGACGACCATTATATAATTACTAACGTTTTTACTAAAAAATCTAAAAAAACTCCAGAACGTGAAAAAAAGATTGCCAAAAATAGAAGAAGGAAATTTTTAGGAGAGGAATAAATAATGACAAAAATTGATGAATATATTGAGAAAAGAAGTACTACCGATCCAAAATTTGCAAAAGCAGTAGAGCAAGAAGATATTAATTTAGAAATTGCTGTTAAAGTTTGTAGTTTGCGTGATAGTTTTGGCATGAGTCAACGAGAATTTGCTAAATTAACAAATAAACCGCAATCCACGATTGCTAGAATTGAAAGTGGCAATATGAACGCTTCAACAAAATTATTAGCAGAAATTGCTCAAGCTACAAATCAGCGATTATCAATTCAGTTTAATCCAATGTAATTAAATTTCATTATGTACAAAGCTTTCCCATAAATTAAATTAAGGAAGGCTTTATTTTCACCTTATATAAATTAAAAGGACTAACACCGATAGAATATCGGAAATTAGTCCTAAGTTAAAATTTTAAAATTGTCTTACTTTTTTGGGTTCATATCATGGCGCGACTAAGGACAGCTATTTTTTTTGATTCATGCATGGCCATCCAAACGAAACTTGCGACATCGATAATCGTAGTGATTATCTGGCAAAGATCGTGGACGTTCAAATGAAACAATTTGCTACTCCTTTCTTTAGGATCTGGGTTTACAGTTTTTACATCATAAGCACCACTCCCCTTCTAGGAATAGCCACCGCCTTAGCATTTAACTTCACTCAATAATTATACCATAAAAAAGTGGCTAAATCCTTGATTTACAAGGCTTTAGCCACTTTATTTTGTTGCTTAAAATTGTTTTGATTAGCTATTTTTGACCAAATAGTAATTCATAAAAGCAATCACTATGGTTAAAACTAAAAACACTGCTATTATTACTTGACCAAGGATTTTAGCAATATAGCCGTTGGCTATTAACAGGAACCACGCGCTGGCAGCCATTAATGTTATGTTCAAAGTATTTAAAACGAAACCTAATTTTCTATTAACTTTAATTCTAGCCACAGACAAAACGGTTGCTATGACCAAGCTAGTTGTGCTCAAAATATAAAAAATTGTCGCTGAATTGCTTGCCGTTGGATTAAGTAACGATTTTACCAACGAACAAACACTCAAAATTACCATGGCAAGATAAAGTAAGACGTCTAAATAATAAGACATTTTCTTAAGCATATGAATTCTCCTTATTCTGTAATTAACTATTCAGCAATTTAAAACGTCGTTGTTGAGTACGTTCACGATAATTTTTTTACGCTCAATCATTTTATAGGTCATACCCTGCTGGCGTAATTCATAAGCAAAGCGAATTTGCTCGTCAGTATAAGTTTTGAGGCGTCATTCTCTAAAATCCGGATCATTCTTTTTAGCGTAAGCTTTCCTTTCTTGCGTCCTTGTTACAATCATATCACGTTCGAACTGAGCAAACGCACTAAAAATAGTAAAGATTAGTTATCCTGTTGGTGTATTATCAATAGTTCCCATATTCAAAATTTGCACTTTAACACCTTGGTCGAAAAGTTTTTGAATGATTTCTAAAGCTTCTCTTGTATTTCTGGCGAAACTATCAAGCTTGGTAATGATTAACGTATTGCCAGGGACTAATATTTTTAACAGTTCATTAAACTTTGGGCGTTGAGTAGTTGTGCCGGTAAATTTTTTCAGCACCTGCTTCTTTTAATTGCTGGATTTGATTTTCTAATTTTTGGTCAGTTGTACTCACTCGTGCATAGCCTTATTTCATGTTATAAATTATTTTCTGTTATATCCTGAATAATTTGCTTAAAAAAAGTTTTTGTGTCGCCATTTGTCAAACGGCGGTCATTATATTCTAGATAATCATTATCCCACCACCATTTTTTCAAACTTGCTATTGGAAAGGGAAAATCTTTTATTTGATTATGTTTAACTGTCAGAGAAAAAGGTACGTCCAAGTAATAGACAAAAGTCCCACCACCATTTTTTCACGACCAAAAAGTTGGATTAAATTTTCTAACATTTCACCATAAACATCTTTGCGTAAAATACCCTCTAAAATAATTACATGATAATGTTTAGCCCCGTATTCGACTAATTCTTTTATTTAACTAATTGCTGGTGTACCTGGACGGTCGTTAGCATGCAATATATCACGGCGGATAACATCTTGATGAAGCAAAAAACAATTATCATAACCTAAATATTTTTGTAGATTATCAGCTAAAACTGTTTTGCCACTTCCAGAATTTCCTCGGATTAAAATAAAAATAGTTTCCATACTTTTAACTCCATTCCAAAAATATAGCAGCGTTTATGTCGGTAAGTTATGACGTATTTTAACTAGCTTAATCATAAGACAAGTAAAAAAGCGACACAACCATAAGTTATGTCGTTTTTTTATTGAATCTTCTTCATTCCTTAGCAATCTAAATTATCCATCTCCAACTTCTTAATATAATTACTAGGAATAGCCTTTAATTAACTAATCGTCATCTTTTCTTAATTCTTTATATATCAGAATTTTTCTTCAAAGAAGAATAATTCTTTGTTGAAGGTATTTTTTAAAAGATCTTTTGGGGACAGTCACTATCTTCAAATTTGGTAATCAAAATCCTATATTCTCTTTGACCAGAATATTCACTTGTATTTGTAAAGATAGCTTCTTTAAGAATTTCATTAACCCTTTTAACTTTCTCATCTTTTTTCTTTGTATCACTAATGGTCACATACTTCATAAGATCTTTATATTTATAATACTTAAAACAATCAGTATAATCAATTTTACTAGCATAAAGAGTAGTAATTGGTTATTCATATTGTTAAAGTAACTGTTACCTATCTTGGCATCTTTTAAATTGCGTGCAGTAATAATTTCATTACCATTGTTATCCAAAACGTTTCAACGAGTTATGACAATCATCAATTCCCCTGTCTTAGTAATTTACAACTATTATTAGGGAAACAGGCTGATAATTTAGCCGGTATATGGTTTAAAATTATAAATAATGATGGCAGGCTGAAACAATTAAAATTATAAATAATGATGGCAAAACAATTCGTTATAATCGACGCTATAACCAAAAAACACTCCATATAATATCTGCTCATTCTAAAGATGATGGCGTTTGTTTAGAACAAACCAGTACTGCTACTAAGTAGAATTAGATTACATAAATTCCTAATTTACTTGAAATGTTTAACGTAGCTGGCACGGTAATTACTATTGACGCCATAGTTATACAAAAAGAAATTGTCAATAAGATTAGTTCTTTAAATGTCAATTACTGCTTGGCAGTCAAACGTAATCAAAAATATCTGCAAGAAGACCTACAAACACATTTTCAAGATGTTCGTACTATAAAAGACATCAAAAACTAAAGACAATGGTTATTATAAAGTTGTCGAACAAGCAAGTAGTCAAAATTGAAACTAGGGAATATTACTACAGTAATGACATTGAATGGCTAATTGAACGTCAACCAGGTTGGAGAAACCTACAAGGTATCGGTATGACTTGTAATACAATTGAAAAAGATGGACAAATTATTCAAGAACATCATTACTATATTTCGAGTCTTAAAAATCCAGATATTAAATTTTTTTCGAGGTATGTCCGATAACATTGGGCAATTGAAAGTTTATATTGGACACTAGACATAACATTCCATGAAGATCAAAATAAAACTGCGGAACAAAACGCCGACTTAAATTTAAATATTATTTTATCCTGAAACAGCTGCAATTCAAACAAAAGTGAATAAGCTAGATTACAAATAACTATGCAAACATCAAAGTATTTTGCCCAAGTGGTTGATTTATTTCCAACAGCATTAGCAAGGAGCAATTAATAAGCAAACGTTTTATAGTTTGATGCGTTTGACGTGGCGAAATGGCTAAAATTCTTGACTACATCCAAATAACTTTTTTGTATCATCTTTAAAAGTGATAAATTTCTCATTTGGATCATAAGTTTTATCATTTTTATTACCTTTTAAAAAAGATTGAATACAAGACAAGCAAATTGTTCCTTTATAAAGATCCTCTGCATGATTATTAAATTTTATAAGGGCAATAGGTTCCTCTTCTTTTTGAGACATACTTATTTTATTCTCCTCTAAAACTGTGTCAAAAACATTTAAGTCAATAAATACTTACCTAACGCGTGGTGCTTGTTAATTTTTCTCCAAGTATCTCCCCATCTATGCCAAGAGTTTTAAAGCAAGAACAGTTAGAATGATACAGTGTTCGTTGTTTAGGGAGATTCAAAAGTAGATTAGAACAATTTTTATTTGTAAATACTTGAATAAAAATAACTAGTACAATGAATGTATATTTACTTTGACAGTTAATTTTTACTGTTCATAAAACATAGTAGAGCTCTTTTTAATTGTTTGATCTGTCAACTCTTTAATTCATTATTAGTTTCCTTATCCTAGACAGATATACTACAGTGTAAGTACAACCAAATTCTGTTTCAGTTAAACAGTGACCTTTAATTGAATTTATGTTAAACTATTCTCAAACTAAGGTAAAATCTTTCTTCATTATTTTAATTTTACACAAGATTAGTGATGCTTGGTTTTTTATCTTAGTATCTCTTATTTAAACTACTTAGATAACTTAATTTCAAAACTAGTATTAAACCAAAAAATGGAGAAACAAAAAATGATAGATGAAATACAGTTACAGAACTTTATAAATTCACATAACTATGATCTACGCAAAACGGGTAATGGTCGATGGATAGATCAAAAGTGTACGCCTGACGTAATAAGCTTCATTGCCGATTGTATTATCCAATTCATAAATGATACTAACACACCTGAAGAGTTCACAAAAAACAGTTTGTGGAATTATGACTATTCAGAAGAATTTATTACATCTTTTTTCGGCAAACCTAGCACTAATAATTCTCAAACCAAAAATGAATATGATAAATTTTTTGCACAACCGCTAAAATTATTTGCGGCCGCTGATATTTTATATGAAAGTAATAGTGGTCGACAAAACGTGTATTCAATTAAAAGCTTTGACGTTTTAGAATATATTTCAATAAATGATCGTGCCGCATTGACTTTTCTGTATTATTATTGTGAAAAAGTAATAACAGATAGTGGGATGAAAAATTTATTTGATTCTTTCTTTCTGTTTCAAGATAAAGATTCATTTAGCAAATTAAAAGAAGGATATGAAAATTTTATACGTCAATATACCGATATTAATGGTATTGACGAGCCGAGAAGAATTTTTACTAAGGTTATTAACCCGCTTGCATTTAAAAAACATAAATTTGGTACACGGAAAGGCAGTTTATCTACTAGCGTTATCTCTTATCCTGAGTTAATGTATAATAGAGAAAATTTTAGAGATTTATATGCTAAAAAGCCAAAAGATATAGCTAGGGTTGAGTGGGAAAACGATCATCCACGAGATGTAAATCCTAACTTTTATAAATACGAATCTAATCGTGCAAAAAAATTTGTACGTATTTACAATAAGACTTTTAATTTTGGACTTTCTGAAGTTACTTCTGAAAATGACAATACACCTGCAACTCAAATTCATCACATTTTTCCTGAACATACTTTTCACGAGATATCTATGTATCATGAAAACTTAATTGCACTAACACCAAATCAGCATGTTACCAAAGCACATCCTTTAAATAATACTAGAAAAATTGATAAACAATATCAAATTAAACTATTATTATCCAAAGCCGACACAATAAAAGAATATATCAAGCGATCGCCAGATGGAGATTTATACTCATTAGATAGATTAGTTGAAGTAATTAATATTGGCTTAGACAAGGATTATAACACAGAAAATAACGACTATAATTCAGTTATTCAAATTATCAATTCTCTAAATAATTAATGAAAAAGATTGTGACCAAATTATTAGCTTAAAAAATAACAACATGACAATTTTCTCTTTGATATCAGTTGTACAATCCGAAAAAATAAACTGAATTTGAATCAATATTTAAACTTCTTGTACTAAAGTTTCTAGCAATACTATAAAATTTTTCAAACACGGGACCACTGAGAAATTTTAAATTTGATTCCGTTATTGATTGACTACCAATATTTTGTAATATGGCTACTGACCCATTAGCAATCGTATTTTTGGGCTTTTTGATTACTCTAGGATAATATGTCATATTAGGACTTAAATAGACATCATCACGTTCATAATATTTTGATACAGCAAATTTATCTAAATCCGCCTTGTCTATGAAACTGTCATATCCATCTATAGAAATTAGACTAGTTCCATCTCTCAAAATATTACGACTCTTTATAACTCTGACATTACCCTTTGATTTTAACACTTTATTAGTTAATTGACGATCTCTAAAAACTTTAAAAATACCAAAATTCATATGGGAGGCTACTTCATTAAAAAAATCATCTCTATACAGTAACCAATATGGAAATTCACCGCTTGTCAAAATAGATTGTTCTTGTTTATTATATAAATCTTTTGTTACAGAATAACTAAGTGTATTTTGTGGGTTTAATTGTGTATTAATTATGATTGCAATAGTCTCGATTAAAACACCCTTAAATCCTTTTTCACCAAAATCAATTATTGACTCAATTCTGTATTTTTCAATTCTTCTTCTGGTCTCAGAAAAATCAGGATTGCTTAAGAAATATTTTGGTAATATCATAACTACTTTATCGGCAATCATCATTGACTTTTGCAAAAAAAATCCTGAAATATTCGTTGTAACATTATCACTAAAAGTAATTGAATAATCTTGTAAGCCGTTACTTCTAGTTAATTTTAAAAATGGAGGATTTCCAATAATTAAGTCGTAATTATTTTGAGGAATGTTAAAAAATGGACTTAAAAAATCCTCATTGTGATAAATAATATCAACATTTTTAGGAAATTGTCGATATTTATTTAAAGCTAAAAGTAATTTCAAACTTTTTGTATCAATATCGTTCACTTCAATAATTAATTTATCGGCAGATTTATATTTTTCAATAATCATTGGAATAAAATTTCCTACTCCTACAGAAGGCTCAAGAATACGGATTTCTTTTTTATCAATATCCGGAAGAAACTTAATTAATGTGTTTAAAATTGTAGAATCAGTATAATATGCTGCTGTGTCTACCCTATCGTTGTTGACTAATTCAGCGATTCTTGAAAGTTCCATTACATCAAGATTTTCAGGATTTACCTCGATAAAGTCTATTACCTGTTCTCTATGTTGTATGTTATAACTCTTTATTATAGTTTTTAACTTTTTTTCATTCAATCTCATTATCAGTTAAAACCACCTTTATATTTTTCGCTATTTTCTTCATAATAATGGTCGGAACTGCTTCGCCTATACTTTGTCTGATATTTATTTCGTTTTTCTTAAGATATTCTTCTTTATCTTTTATTGGCATACTATTTAGTTTTTTTTCAGACATAGTAGTCCATTTAAACGAACTCGGAATATTCATCATTAACATTAATTCACGAATACTAAATACACGATCATCAACTGGATGAACTGTATTTTGACTAGCCATAATATCATTTCGAGTATGAATACACGGAGCTACGTCTTCCCAACGTTGTCTAGTATATTTATCACCATTTTTTTGGACATTTGGAATCAAAGTACCATTTATAATTCTGTGAGGCCTTTTTTGAACATCTTCATTTTCAAAAGCTGAATGTCCAGGTTTAACATCATGAATCCAGCTACGCATATCTTTTCTATATGGTTTAAAATTATGGTAAATGTCAGTTGGATAAATTTCTCCCATATATTTTAACGATGGTAATTTACCAATTACTTGTTTCAAATTTTTGGTTTGTGAATGAGAGGGATAAAGTTGTTCAGGATTAACAATTTCATCCAAGTCTTTTCTAACTCCAATCACTAAAGTTCTTGTTCTACTACTATTTGCACCGTAATCTTTAAAATTTAAAATTCGTGAATCATAAGTATAATCAGCAGAAAGCCAATCAGCAAATGATTGTGAAATCTTTTTTTCATTATTATGGTCAATACATTTAGTATTCATAAATGATCGAACGTTTTCAGCAATAAAGAACTTAGGCTGCAATTTTTTCACAATTTCCAAAGCTTCAACTACAAGAGAATTTCTCTCAATCGTTCCACCATTCTTTTTATGATTAGCAATTGACATTCCTTGACAAGGTGCTGTAAAAATTACAACATCAATATCTTCAACTTTTTCTTCGCATTTAAAATGATTCACAGCTGAAAAAAGTTGTCGTTTAGTAGATTCTTCGGTAATATCTCCAAGGATATAACCATCCGAATATTTAACTTTTTGATTTGCTTTCTGGATATTTAATCTGCGTTCAATTAATTCCGATGTTGCTACACCATCAAAACCTTCTTGTTTAAAACCGTAACAACCGACACCTGCAGAGCTAAACAAACTTATATAATTCATAGCGGACTGACCTCTTTTCTGTACTCAACAATATCTCCCAATTCGCAGTCTAAACAATTACAAATTCTTGCCAGAGCCTCCATTGACACTGTTTGGTTTTTTGACAGTCTTGATAAGGTTGAGTTTGTTAAACCAGCTTTATCTCTTAAAGCAGTTTTATTTAAATGCTGGGAATATGCTAAATTCCACAGCCTATCGTAACAAAATGACATTTTACACCTCATTCAACAAAAGCAGAATATTTATTCTACAAATACAGAATTAATTGTACCATACTAATTTTGTTTATGGAAAGATACTTCATTTCGAATTTACCAAAAATTTTCCGCTCTGATAAGTAAAACTTGTAATTTATTTTCACCTTATATAAAACGACAAAAAAAACGATCGCTGATCGTTTTTTTATTTCCATTATTTTATTTTTCCTTGAAAAAGTTCTTTATGCGTTCCTATTCGAATTAACCTAATTACTGGATTAGTATTATGCGGCAGATAAATGATTACAACGTCTACTTTGCCTTCTGATAAGTGAAAGTCTAAAGTATCATTATATAAACCACCCCTATTATCCAGTTTATGTGGACTGTAAGAATCAGGAACACGGCCATGAAGCTGTAACTCACTTAATGCAATCCTAAACTCTGAAATTAATTCTGGATAGTGTTTTTTAAATTTTTGATAATCCTTTTGAAACTGCGGTTCGATTTTGATCTTGTAATTAACATTATTCATTGTTAGCTATCACTATTCAAAAAATCCATAATCTGACTTGTCTCCTCAAATTCAGGAGAGTTATCCGGTATTAAACCAATTTCCTTAGCTTGTGCTTCAATCAAAGCTTTATGAGTTGTATCATTGGGTATTTCGTCAGGAACTATAATTTCAAATGGAATTTTATTTTGAATAACGAACTGTTTAATTGCCATGTTAATGTAACCATTTAATGTTAATCCGGCAATTTCTAGACGCGGTTCTACAGCTTTTTTTAACTGGTCATCTATCCGAATAGTAGTTGGAGTTGTTGTCATTATAAATCCTCCTTTGTATATTTGTATTCATTATAACATACTTAAGAATACAAAAACATAAATAACAATTATAATGAACAGTACAGGCTTCGTTTTTCAATTAAAAACCAAAACGATTTTATTGACATAGAAATTATTGATTACTATGGGACCGTTTTGTAAATAACCTTGAAAAAGTAATTCTTCCAGAATCCGTCCTAATTTTTGGGGTCGGATAAAATAAAACACTAAAGAAAGAAGTAATACTGAGTTATTCTGAAATTCAATAACTACTCCAACAATTGCTAATTATTGTTTGATTTTCGTAAATAAACATATAACAAGCTATAACCTATTCCACAAACTATTGTCAACACTCCGTAAATTAACAGCAACAGTTTAGTGCCTGTTTGTTGAAACAGCAACGTTCCGACTGGTGAACCTAAGGCATCACCTACCAAAAAGCCCGACTGAGCTATGCCTAAATACAGAAAGCTTTCAGTTTTGGGAAACATATCGTATTCCATCAACTCTTTAAAGATAAAAAAGCCGGCGATACCAATTGCCATAATTGTATAAGCAATTAACGAAATATAAATGCCCTTGTCAAATTCTAAAAATGCTACCAACATACTACAACCAACAATGACTTCATTGATAAGAAAGGCCCATCCTGCAGACATCCGAAAATGTCGCCGTTGATAAAAAAGCGATGTTAAAACCGTTAAAATACTAAATATCGTCGTCCAAACAGTTACGGCACTAATTTTGAGACCAGTCTTCCGTAAAATCGCTGGTAAAATAGGATCAATCAAGGCGTTAGTTAATCCCAATAAGAACACCAACAAAAATAATAGTACCCCCGCTAACCGATTCGTTGGTAACGCCACAAACAGACTATGCGGCTTTTTTTGAACTCTACCGTCAGGAATGCTATTAGTCACTGACAGACTGCCCATCAATAAGGCCGCTATAACAATCAAAAACCAGTACATATAATTTGCAGCATGCACTACAGAAATCAACCAGCCAGCAACAATAGTGGCCATCAAAGTAGCAATTTGCATAATTGTATACCGCGACGAAACCAATGCTTCTTTAGCTGCTTCATCTTGGTCTGATTCAAAATAAATCCAAGAGCGAATTACTAGTAACGTAATACTAGCTCCGAGACCGGCAATAATACCCGAAATCAACGCTATAAAAGCGTTATTAGGAATCACTCTCAACAACATGCCCACAGCATAGATTGGCAAAAAAACTTTGACAATCTTTTTTAACCCCCAGTTGGCCAAATTGTTACTGATTAAAAAGGAAAATGATCCCGCCACTGCCATCGCCGAATAAGAGATGGAATAATTCAGCAGACCATGATTTTGTTGAAAGAACAAGATTTGAGCGTATTTGGAGACGCCCATTGCTAAATAGAAAATTAAAATAAAGACAAACATCTTCTGATATTTGTATTCATTATGGAAAAGACGTTGAAATAGTTTCACTGAACAATGACTCCTGAATCTTTAATTAACGGTATTAATGCATAACTTCAAGGCGAACATCAACCAAAAATACTTTTTTAGAAATCAAGACACTTTCTTTTGTCTCAAATCTGCTGACAAAGAATTTATTAATATCATAATCTACAAAATTAATTTTATCTATAAATCACAAAGAAATGCTCAGATAGTTTAACAACTTATCGTATGTTGCTGTTCAATTATTAAAAATGGTTAGCTAATCATAAATAATTTTTTGTTGTGCAAAACTATTATGTTGGATCACTAACGTTAGAATAGTAGTTCAAGATGTTTCTTCATTGGTGTCACCTACTATCTACATATTTAACGCACAAAAAGATAATCAATATAACTTTAATAGAACCTAGTCAACTATTGAATGAAAATGACCTCGGATCAAACTTCATGAACGCAATGTCACTGAGCGCAAACCTAAATTTTAAAATCAATTCCAGCTGGTGTTTTCGAAATTTCTAATAACCTTTTCGTGCTACACTTAATATGTCAGAGAGAGGGTTAAACGATGCAAGCAAAATTAGCGTTGATTGGCAGTTTAATTATGACCGTATTTGGTTGTTTATTGATAACTGGTCATTCGGTTAATGCCCAAGCCTATGTCACATCAGCCGCAAATTTACAAGTTAGCTCTGGAAAGGAAGCGGCACCAATCTATCGTGATGCTGCCTGTTCCCAACCAACCGGTACAACTTTAGCCACCACCATCAATGATTGGGCAGTCACTGCTGTTAGTCAAAGTAATCGTCCTACAAATGGTACAACGTACGTTCCCTTTAATTCCTTTGACCTAGGGTTTAATCAATGGGTTAAAAGTAGTGATGTCTTTTTAGGTGGCGTCGTCAAAAACAAAAAGCCCAATAACTTAATAGAAGCCTATTCTAACTATCAACAAGTTCCCATCTACGACTCGCCACAACTATGGCACATCACTGGTTATTTAAATCCTCAGATTGCTGATTGGAAAGTCAGTCAGTATGCCAGCAATAGTTCAAGTGGCGATCCCATTATCCGGGTTGATTTAGGAGCTCATCAATGGGTGGCTACATCGAGCAACGTCCTTGCCGTACGTTCGATCTATGCCTTTGAACAAGGAGCCCAATTGTTTAACCAGTTTGGAACGCCAACGACTAAAATCCAAACTGACGACTTTTACAAAGTTTATGGTGTTAAAAATATCAATGGACAAAATTATCTTAAATTAGGCAACAACCAGCAGTGGGCTAATTTAAATGCCGCTCATATCAATTAATTTAATTCAAATTATATATTTGGGAAAATTGCTAACGAAAGGGTGCAATTATTATGAAACCAACTCTAATATCTTTCAGTAGTCAATTATTGGCAACAATAATTACTGTAGCTAGTTTACCAATATTATCGACTCAAGCCGCTGTCGTTCCCAGTCATGATATTTATTATTCACATGGACAGATGAACATGACTTACCAAGATCCACAGTTAAGTCAACCCATTGGTACGAGGCTCGTTCCTCAAATTAGTGCCTGGCAAACTTATGAAAAAAAAGTCGATAATACTGGAAAAACAACGGCTTATGATTTAGGTGGTCATCAATGGGTGAGCGCACAATTTAATGCTGTCAGCCATGAAGTTAAACCCGGATCATACATCTATCAAGAAGCTTTTTCGGCTGGCCAACCTATTCCCGTGTACAAAGATCCCCAACTGACCCAACCCATCGGAAAGTTAAGTAATAAAGTAGCCGATTGGCAAATCAATCGCGTCGACTTTGCCAATCAATCTGAATATGTTTATGCCGTTGATTTAGGCAATAATCAGTGGGCAGCAGCAGACGCTTTATATCTTTTACCCAAAGCCGTGACTGTCCATGCTAACAACACTTTAGTCAACCAAAACGGTCAGCCCACTGGCCAGATCACTAACCTCAACGTGCCTTATGCAACTTATGGCGTTAAATCCATTAATCAACAAACCTATATCCGACTTGGTAGTAATCACCAGTGGTTATTAGCCAGTCAAAGCGATCCCGCACTTAATTAGTACTATAACTTCAAAGTAAATGACGCTAATAATAACTATATAAAATAAATTAAGATAGTATTGCCATCTATGTCAAAAGTTTTAAAGCAAGGACAATTAGATAGTTATACTATTTTTTAACGATAAAAACTACATAGAAGTTCATGAACGGCAGAGCAATAAAAAGAGCTTTAACAAAAAGATTTTTAACGAGGACCTAACAAAACACACCCACTGCTACTGCTCATAATTTTTATGGTTCTTATTTTTTAAAGAGAGCTTTTTTAAATAGATCAATGTATCCTTTTTTACTAATACTGTCGTTGGTTTTACTCTCACTGGACCAATATAAAATCCGAGTGTTCCAAAATCACGGTGGTCATAATTATATCTTAAATTGGCATGTCGTTCATGAATTATCATTGTACTTCTTCCCTTTAACCAGTCCGTTAAATTACAAACACTTATTTATAGTTTCTACTGTTTTCAACCTCTTATTTTTTAGATTAAACTTGTGTTTATTACAAGCTGGATTTATTATGAATGTAATACAATAGTAAACAACAATAAGGGGGGCGTATTTTCTTGAGCAATTCTACTCTTAAAGATAAAACTGTTTCCACTCGTGTTAATAGCACAATTAGTGAACGTGCTAAATCAAATTTAGCTAAACAAGGTTTAACTGTATCAGAATATATTCGACTATCTCTAATAAAGGCAGCTAATAACGAAGTCCGCTTGGTCAGCTTTTTAGATTCCTCAGAAGCTATAGCTGCTAAGCGTGAAGCTGAAAACAACGAAGTAACTGAGATTGGTTCAGTCGCAGATTTCAACGATTGGATTGACAAAATAGATGAAGATTAAGATCACAAAATCCTTCGAACGAGAATTAAAAAGACTAGCTAAAAAACATTTTCCTATTAGGATATTAAAACCATGTCTAAAAGCTATCATCGAACAAGATTCTCATATTCTTCACAAGATTAAGGATCATGCTTTAAAGGGTCAATGGCAAGGATACCGGGAATTTCACCCGTCGAGGTATGGCAATTATGGTAAAACATATGATAACTGGATCGTTATTTACAAACTAGACCACACACAATTAGTTTTGTTATTAGTAACTACTGGCTCACATCAAATTTTAGACAAGTAATCAAAAGTTACCTTATTTTTATTGCAAAGCTGTTGCGCTAATTGCGGTTAAGCCCATTTTACAAGCTGGCTTAATTAAAGCATAAAGCTAGTTTAAAAAATTAAAATCATATAAAAACCACTTAGCACTTATGACTTGAAGTCAAAACACTGAGTGGTTTTATTTTGCTGCTATAGCATTCAAAACTTTAGTTACAAATATAAAATAATCATTATTGGTTTGTTATTGGTTTACCGAAACGAATTTGCGACCTTGGTATCTGCTGCTTCCAACTCACGGGATACCTGAGAATACTCCACTGTATCGTGTTCCGCAATTGTCCCATAACGTTTAATAACTTGTTCCAATTCTTTTTCTAATTTGATTGCTTGAACAAAAGGTTTTAAATTCGTTCCAGATATATTGGTAGCTGTTAAGGATTGGGCTTGTAATTGTTGAACTGAACTGCTTGCTTGGCTCACATTTTGATTATAGTTAGCTTGAACAATTTTAATAGTAGTCATTATTTTTTCTCCGCACTCTGGGCTAATGCCAATTGGACTTCTAGTTGAGTAATTTCGACTTCTAATTGGCTAATTCTTTGTTGGATGGCACTTAAATTCTCGTCATTTTTACTTGCATTATTTTTTGTAATGGATAAGTTATTCGTCTGTAACTGTTCAAATTTATTCTTTCTCTGACCGTGCCATGGTGCTGCTGTTGCTTGACCTATTTGAATGTCTCTAACGATTTTTTGTAAGTCATCCACCTCCGCCTTAGCTTCTTGTTGTGCCTGGTGCAATTTTCTTAATAAGGCTTGCTTCTGCTTAATTGCTTGTAAAATAGCGGCAACATCCATTTCAAATTATCTCCTATCTTAAAGCTTATTATTAGTAACTACCACTTTCTTTTTAATAACTACCGCTGGCTCGAAACTTGTTGATTAAGTCTTCTGATACTGAATCAGGAATTGGGTAAACATGATCATACTTGTGAAGATAACCGTCATAATTAAAATCTGTCTTATATTTTTGTTTGCCTTCTCCTAGAAGAATTTTAGGTTCTTTCACACGCCAATTTTGATTCTTTTTTTCCAGAATGTAATCACCCGAACCAATCAAAAAGTCAGAATATTTTTTTGGAAATTCTCTTTTTACTTTATTTTTTGATGGATAATTATTCTCAATTTGATCAGGTGAAATCTTTTGTTGTATGTCTGTTGGTAATTGATTATATAATGTGGAATTTAGAGTTAAAGATTCTGGAATTATAGGCCAACTATTAATTCGTTTCAAAATAGTTGATTCATCTACATCCTTATAAGTCGAAAAATAATCTTGAATAAATAACTTAATCTTATTTTTAGTTATTTTATAATTCCCTGCATCTATTTCAACAATCATATAATCATCTCCTCCTTCTTGAGGTGTACGAACTTTAAAAGCATCGTTGTATACCAAGACAAAGGTTTGATCAGATTTTAATTTTAAAAAATATTCGCCATCTAAAGGAGAGGTAAAGGAAAAAGATTTACCGATTAAATCTTTAGTAGTTTTAATTTTAATTGCTGGCGTTAAAACCTCACCTTGATTTTTGAGCGCTTGCAGTTTCTTCGCACTCATTTTTTGATATTTCGGTGTCATTTCCGCTCTACTAGGTGGATTATTGCTCATGCCCATGGTGAAAATACTTAATCCTGCTATCATCGCCAAAAGAAAACTTTTATATATTTTTTTCATCTTATTTACCTTGATTTTTGCGATGATAATCAAAATAGCTGTCTACAGGTTGATATTTATTTTTACCTTCTTTGTCAGGAGTTAAATATAAATTATATTTAGGATTTTTATTTTTTAACATACTATTACGATTAGGCATATCCATATTTCCATAAGAGTAGTCATAATTAAAGTGTGAGCTATTTTCATTGGATAAGTTCATATCATTTTGATCAGCATAATTATACGATGGACCATTCACAAAGCCCGCTAAATCATTCGTTTGCCATTCAGCTAAATTTTGTCCACTCTTACCAATGGTCGTTGCCGGATCAACATGTAACAATTCATTGTCAAACAGATTTAAGACGGGAAAGCCATTTGTTAACTTCAAATAACCATTTTCTATGATAGAACCTACGTTTACCTTTATTAATAACTACCACTTTCCTTGAATTTATTAATTAAATCTTCTGAAACCGAATCCGGAATTGGATAAACATGATCATACTTGTGAAGGTAGCCATATTTATAAGGATTATTGTAATACCTTTTAGATCCCTTAACATGCTTCCTTTCTCCAATCATGGGCTTCTGAACTTGCCAAGTATTTCCCTTCTTTATCAATACATAACTACCAGCATTTGCTAACCTTTTAGCGTATCCTCTAGAATAGACACTTCGATAATATTCATATGAATTATATAGTTGCCTAATTTGATCAGGTAAAATCTTTTGTTGTATGTCTGTTGGTAACTGATTATATAATGCTTGATTTAAACGAATAGATTTTGGCATTATTAACCAACTATTAATACGCTTTAATGGATCAACTTTTTCTACATACTCATCTACTCCCATAGAACTTGCCCAATAATCTTGAATAAATAATTTAACTTTCTTTTTGGATGTCTTGTAATTTCCCGCAAAGGTTTTAATCATTAAGGAGTCATCCCCTCCCTCTTGTGCTGTGCGTACTTTAAAAGCATCGTTATATACTAAAACAAAGGTTTGATCGGGTTTTAACTTAAAAAAGTATTCGCCATCACCTTCTCTCGGAAAATATTCAAATTCTGACGAGTTAAAGGAAAAAGATTTACCGATTAAATCTTTAGTCGTTTTGGCTTTTATTTTGGGTGTCAAGACACCACCTTCATCTTTGCGGGCTTGCAGTTTTTTATCACTCATCTTTTGATATTTGGATGTCATTTCTGCTCTACTAGGTGGATTACTACTCAGTCCCATCGTAAAAACACTTAATCCGGCTATCATCGCCAATAGAAAACTTTTATATATTTTTTTCATCTTATTTACCTTGTTTTTTGCGATGATAATCCGAATAGCTGTCTACAGGCTGATATTTATTTTTACCTTCTTTTTGAGGAGTTTTATATAAATTGTCATCTTTATTCTTATTATGCAACATCGAATTGCGATTAGGTATGTCCATATTTCCGTAGGAGTAATCATAATTAAAGTGTGAACTGTTTACATTGGATAAATTCATATCATTTTGATTGGCATAATTATACGATGGTCCATTCACAAATCCTGCTAAATCATCCGTTTGCCATTCAGCTAAATTTTGCCCACTTTTACCAATGGTTGTTGCTGGATCAACATGTAACAATTCATTGTCAAACAGATTTAAGACGGGAAAGCCATTTGTTAACTTCAGATAACCATTTTCCACGGTAGCACCTACGTTTACACTCATTAATAACTACCGTTGGCTCGAAACTTGTTGATTAAATCTTCTGACACTGAATCCGGAATAGGGTAAACATGATCATACTTGTGAAGATAACCATATTTATCAGGAGAATTATAATATCTTTTAGATCCTTTAACATGCTTTCTTTCGCCAATCATCGACTTTAGAAATTGCCAATTTCTTCCATCTTTTTTAATTACATAATCTCCCATATCACCTATTTGCTTAATGTATTTCTTTGAATATTCTTTTTTCAACGATTCAATAGATGGATAATCATGATCAATTTTATCAGATGGAATCTTTTGTTGTATGTCTGTTGGTAATTGATTATATAATGCATGATTTAAACCTATCGATGTTGGTGTTATCGGCCAACTATTCACTCTTCTTAAAGGATGAATTTCGCTTGCGTTTTCTATCGTTATCCAATAATCTTGAATAAATAACTTGATCTGCTTTTTAGACATTTTGTAATTACCTGCATAAGTTTCAATACTGATTCCATCTCCTCCCCCCTCTTGCACTGTCTGTACTTTAAAAGCATCGTTATATACTAAAACAAAGGTTTGATTGGGTTTTAACTTTAAAAAGTATTCGCCATCGCCTTCTCTTGGAAAATATTCAAATTCTGACGAATTAAAGGAAAAAGATTGTCCTATTAAATCTTTAGCAGCTTTGGCTTTAATTTTGGGTGTTAAAGCGGCCCCCTCATCTTTGCGCGCTTGCAGTTTCTTCGCACTCATTTTTTGATACTTGGGTGTCATTTCTGATCTACTGGGGGGATTACTACTTAGTCCCATAGTAAAAATACTTAATCCTATTATCATAGCCAACAGAAAATTCTTATAATTTCTTTTCATCGTCTTATTTACCTTGCTTTTGGCGATGATAATCCGAATAGCTATCTACAGGCTGATATTTGTTCTTACCTTCTTTTTGAGGAGTTTTATAAAGAACTTTCTTATCTTTAGTTTTATCTTTTACTAACATATCATTCCGATTAGGCATATCCATATTCCCATAAGAGTAGTCATAATTAAAGTGTGAGCTATTTTCATTGGATAAGTTCATATCATTTTGATTGGCGTAATTATACGATGGTCCATTCACAAAACCGGCTAAATCATCGGTCTGCCATTCAGTTAAATTTCGCCCACTCTTACCAATGGTCGTTGCTGGATCAACATGTAATAACTTACCCGTTTGATTATTGATAATGAACTCCACATGAAAGTTAGATAATAACTTGTAATTGTTTTGCTTCAATTCATATTGATTATCATTAATTGCATATTTATTATGCGCTCTTGCACTTTCACTGCCGACTTTAAACTGCCCGGTTTGACTTAAATCATCTAAATATTCGCCAGGGGTCACGTGCAACTTCTTAGCTGTTTGTTCGACATACTTAGCGTTGGCATCCGAAATATAATAGCGCAATTGGTGAATCTCGGTAGCTAACGTACCACTGGCGTTGGCTAAACCTCCTTTCGTTCCCTTAGTAAACGGAAAAGCGGTTTGCACAACTTTAGGCAACAAGGTTTGTAGCAATTCATTGTCAAAGGGATTCAACATTGGAAAACCATGTTCCAATTTCAAATAACCCTTTTCTACGGTCGCACCTACGTTTACCCTATTAATAACTACCACTTTCCTTAAACTTATTGATTAAGTCTTCTGATACTGAATCCGGAATGGGATAAACATGATCGTACTTGTGAAGGTAACCATATTTATAAGGATTATTGTAATACCTTTTAGATCCCTTAACATGCTTCCTTTCGCCAATCATCGACTTTAGAAATTGCCAATTTCTTCCATCTTTTTTAATTACATAATCTCCCATATCACCTATTTGCTTAATGTATTTCTTTGAATATTCTTTTTTCAACGATTCAATAGATGGATAATCATGATCAATTTGATCAGGTGAAATCTTTTGTTGTAAATCTAACGGTAACTGATTATATAATGCTTGATTTAAACCTATCGATGTTGGCGTTATTGGCCAGCTATTCACTCTTCTTAAAGGATGAATTTCGTCTTCATTTTCCACTGTTATCCAATAGTCTTGGATAAACAACTTGATCTTCTTCTTACTTATTTTATAATTACCCGCAAATGTTCGAATACTTATTCCATCTGGACTACCTTCTTGATCAGTCCGTACCTTAAAAGCATCGTTATATACTAAAACAAAGGTTTGATCGAGTTTTAATTTTAAAAAGTATTCGCCACTACCATTTCTCGGAAAATATTCAAATTCTGAAGAATTAAAGGAAAAGGACTTTCCTATTAAATCTTTAGTCGTTTTGGCTTTAATTTTGGGTGTTAAAGCGGCTCCTTCATCTTTGCATGCTTGCAATTTTTTAGCACTCATCTTCTGATATTTGGGTGTCATCTCTGAACTACCGGGGGGATTACTACTTAATCCCATCGTGAAAATACTTAATCCCGATACCATAGCCAGCAGAAAACTTTTATATATTTTTTTCATCGTCTTATTTACCTTGCTTTCTGCGATGATAATCCGAATAACTGTCTACAGGCTGATATTTATTTTTACCTTCTTTTTCAGGAGTTGTATAAAGATCATATTTATTTTGAGACTTATCTGTAGTTAACATATCATTGCGATTAGGCATATCTAGCGCTTTTTCATAACCATAATCATAATTAAAGTGTGAGCTATCTATATTTGATAAGTTCATATCATTTTGATTGGCGTAATTATATGATGGTCCATTCACGAAACCGGCTAAATCATCGGTTTGCCATTCAGCTAAATTTTGTCCACTCTTACCAATGGTCGTTGCCGGATCAACATGTAACAATTGCCCCGTTTGATTATTAATAATGAATTCCACATGGAAATTAGACAGTAGTTTGTAATTATGCATATAATTCAAACCATACTGCTTTTTATCACCTATCTTACCAACGTACTTTTTATTATGCGCTCGGGCACTTTCACTGCCAACTTTAAACTGTCCAGTTTGACTTAAATCATCTAAATATTCGCCAGGGGTCACGTGCAACTTCTTAGCTGTTTGTTCGACATACTTAGCGTTGGCATCCGAAATATAATAGCGCAATTGGTGAATCTCGGTGGCTAACGTACCGCTGGCGTTGGCTAAGCCACCCTTCGTTCCCTTAGTAAAGGGAAAAGCTGTTTGCACAACTTGGGGCAACAACGTTTGTAACAATTCATTGTCAAAGGGATTTAAGGCGGGAAAGCCATTTATTAACTTCAAATAGCCATTTTCTACGGTCGCCCCTAAGTACTTCAGCATAATCGTTAACGCTGAACTGGCCGCTTTTTGACTAACTCCGGTTTGCGCATACGGGCGAAACAATGCATTAAAGGCAGAAGAGCCGACTTGACGAGCCTGCTTAAATAAATGATTTAATTGTTTTGATAATTTATTTCCTTTTAAGTTCTTGATACTATCATTCAAAAAGTGTTCATAACTGGTTAAGGCCGCAGTATTCCAACCATCGCGTCCTAACTCTGTTAAAAAAGCCGCCATCTGAAAGTGATCTTTACCTTGACCTTTAATTCCCGCCGTTACTGTCAAATCGCTTTTAACATGTACCAGATTATGACTTAAATCTTTTAACGCTAATGGCAGGGTACGATTATTGTAATTTAATACTTTGCGCTTCGTTTGTTGCACCAATTGGATCGTTTTGCCCAGTGCTTCGTCAGCTTGATCATCGATTAATTGACAATCCGCGCCAGCTTCAAGCGCTAATTGGTAGGCTTTGTTCAGTCGAGCCACTGTTCTACTATTTAACTCTTTGGCCTTTGTCAGTATTTTTTCCAGATCGTCTAAGTTCTCAGTGTCAATTTTAGCTTGGCTACTACTATCAACATCCGCCTTAAAGTCATTAATTAAACGTTCCATGCCTTGAGCCAATTGATCTAACTCACTTGTTAATTGTTGCGGTTCACGACCATGCGCTGCTTCGACATACTCAGCCATTTGTTGTTGCGTTTTCCCGCTGAAGCCTTCAGAATTCGGCACAGCTTTCATCTTGACACTGGTATCTTGTAACGCACTTTTTAAAGCTTGAACTTGTGTTTGTAAATGATAGTTATTTTCTTCTAACTTACTCATGTCAATTTTAACCATTAATTTCTCCATGTTCTGTATTATTTCGAAATTAATATATTATATTTATATATAATAATTTTTAATTTTAATGGCAATATATTAATTTGATAGTAAAATAACATATCCATCAAACATAGTAAAGCAGTAGTATTATGCCAAGCAAAAAATAGATAACAGAGCATACAATTAATATAAAACCAACAATTGAGTAATGTTTTTAGATATATTTGTATCTAAATTAGCCAAGCAAAATAAATTTAATTGGTTTTAATTAATTTATTAATTTCTGCAGCTAAAGATTGATCATTTAAAAATTCTGCAATGGTTTTAATTTGTATTACCTGCTGAACATTTACATCAGCCAGATAATTTTGAAAACAAAAACAGCCAACCCCCAAATCAAATCTTTCTCTCAATTCAATTTAGAAATTAGACTGTTTATTTTTACTTTTTAGCTATTTCAGATAAGCCCGCGTATAATCGTCTTCACCCACTGGATGACGTAAAACTCCTTTGAGCTTGGGATTAACCAAATGACTTTCCACCATTTGATATAGTGGAATGACCGGCATAGTTTGGTTTAAATGTTGTTGTAATTGCCGCATGGTCTGCCAATATGCTTGATCATTATTGCCACTGTCTAAACTAGCCTGCTGGTATAACTGATCAAACTGAGCATCATGATATTGTCCATAATTTTGAGGATTGGCACTCTGTAAAATGCCCATAAAACTAATAGGATCGGCAAAGTCTGCTAACCACAAGGTCTGTCCTAACGAGAACTTACCACTATGCATTTCACTCGAACTCGTTTTCTCCGGAACATTCCGCAAATTAACTGTCACGTCTGGTAAATTCTTTTCTAAAGAATTTTGTAAAAATTGCGCTACATTCTTTGTAATAGTTTGATCATCACCTAACAATTGCAAAGTCACATGCTTTTTAAGATGAGATTCTTGCAAACCTTCTCGCCACAAAGTCCGAGCTTGCTTAACATCATAAGTAGTCTTGGGCGTGGTCTCGGTCGCAAAGTCCTTATTCGTTGTCGGATCCATCGTTAAATCCTTGGCCGTGTAAGTGTCCGCTGGTTTGGAGCCGTCTGCTAGAACATTTTTCGTTAAGGCTTGACGATTAATTACCAAACTAATTGCTTGACGCATTTTAGCATTAGTTAACGGCTGATGATTGCGTAAGTTAACTCGTAAATAATAGTTTCCCGCGCGGCGTTCATGAATTAACTTTTTTGACTTTTGAAGACCTTTCGCCGTTACTCCGGTAATAGTCGCATCATCCAACTTGTTTTGACTAAATAATTCATTCGCCGTGTTAGCATCTTTCACGACTAAATAATTAATCGCTTTTAGGTGAATTTGCTTTTTCGCATAATAATACGGATTAGGCTTTAAAGACCATGTATCACTATTTCCATTCCACCGGGTAACTTTAAAGGGACCATTATAATACAAATACTGAGATTTAGTACCATACTTGGATTTAAATTTCGTTAACGCGGTCCGATTTTCCGGAAAGAAAGCAGGCATCACCATCATCTTATTAAAATACGGCATCGGGTGCTCTAGCTGTACTTGTAAAGTATGTGCATTTAATGCCGCAACGCCTAACGTTTGGGGCTTTTTTTGTCCCTTGGCAATCGCCGCTGCATTTTTAATTCCATCAAAAATATAACTATAACCCGATTTAGCATTAGGGGAAGCCGAACGGCGCCAAGCAGTCACAAAATCTTGAGCGGTAACTTTTTGTCCATTACTCCATTTAGCATTGGAACGTAAGTGAAAGGTATAAGTTAACCCGTGATTAGTCGGCTGTACTACTTTGGTCGCCATTGCCGCTTGTGGTTGATTATGCTTGTCCGCACGATATAATCCCTCCATCGAATTCTCTAAAGTATTCCAAGTTTGTAAATCTGCATGCTCCGAAGTATCTAAAGATAACAAATCACCCGTTTGCATCAAGTTAATTTGTTGCTTCGTACCAGATGAAGAAGATTGTGTATGCTGAGAACTACAGCCAGTTAATAAAACCACGCCCAAGCCACTTAAAACTGCGACCCAATTTAATTTATTTATCATCTGTTAACCCTTCTTTCAAGTTGACTTGCGGATTACGTTCAACAGTAGTTAAGAACTGTCCTAAGGTTTGGAAAAACGCTGAAGGATTATCAACACTATGGCAATGACCACCATCAGGTGTAAGCACTAAGCGCGCATTCGGCAGCGTCTGTTGCATCCGCTGCGCCACTGTTAAAGGCATCGTATCATGATCACCAAACGTTAATAACGTTGGTGTGGTAATTTTATGCAGGTCACTTCGACAATCCCAGTCCTTGAGCGTTCCAGTCATCACAAATTCATTATTACCCTGAAAGTGGTTGTAAACTGGCGTAGCATTTGTTTCAACAGTATGATGTCCCCCATTTTCTGGATGACGACAAACATAGACCTTATACAACTGCTGCACTAAATCATTATACTTGGGATCATCAAACCGCTCTTGGACTTCAACTTGTTTCATATAATTAACCCAAAATGGTGAAAATAATTGTTCCCGTAAGTGATTAATGTGGGTAATATATTCGGGAATATTGTCAATCATACTCATAATGATTAAGCCTTTGAGATGTTGCGGATATTTCAAGGCATACTCTTGCGCCAATAAGCCGCCCCAAGAATGCCCCAATAAATAAAATTGGTCTAAGCCTAATTGTTGGCGAACTTCTTCTAATTCTGATAAATAGTAATCAATTGTTAAATATTTTTGATTCTGAGGATCAGTAAAATCTGGTTGATCTGAGTAAAAAGAACCCAACTGATCATACATTGAGATCTGTACGTTACTGAGGTGTTCATTAAAGTTTTCAAACTCTTCATGGTTACTACCTGGACCACCATGCACACATAATAATTTAACGGGTCCTTCACCGACAGTCCGCGTAAATAAATGAAAACCATTTTCTAATGTTAAAATTTTACTACCTGTCATATCTGTATCTTTCCTTTTAATCTCAGCTGCTCGCAAAGTTGGTAAGTCTTTAGTTACTGATTTTGCAAGCGTAATTCCAATATTCTGTGCCCAAAAGCGCTGAGCAACTAAGAACTTCCTTACAACTCTAGTGCTTAAACAACTAACTCTAACAATAAAAAAACACCCTCTCTAAGCAATAAATTTCTTAGAAAGGGTGCGTTGAGCACGGTACCACCTTATTTTTAAATTCCAAGCCAAAAACCAATCCACTCTTCAATAAACGCCAGTATGACAACAGCTATTATTGATTTTTGATTTGTTAACTAAATAACGGTAGTAACCGATCTAGCTTACTAATTTCAGCTGATAGCTCAAAAGTGATTTTCATAATTAAGATTTTGTCCCTGCTTGCACTCGACCAGGTTCGCTGTCCGCAATCTTAAAACTACTTACTTCGTCATCACTATTTTAATTTTATTGTCATTTCAATTTAATCTGAATGTTAAAACTTTAATCTTACTTTGTCAAGGATTTTTTAATTTCACCAAAAGAAATTTTTGAACCTGCAAGTTCTGTTTAGCTCCTAAAAGTAAAACTCATGATTTTTTCTTAACTTTTGCAAATAAAAAGGAAACGTTCGCCTAATTTTTAATAATTATCGAATCGCTTCCTCAATCAATGTCTGGAATAATCTGTTGCTTAAGGATGGGCCCACAAAAATTTTCCAATGGCTTGATTAACTTGGTAATTATTTTCGTGTAATTGACTATGTTGACCCTTTCGGCCTTTAATCTCTAACTCTTGATAACTTTGATAACGCCCGCGTAACAAGTACTTGAGTGACCGTGCGGAAACGTTGGTAACATCACCATCAGAATTAGTTCCGTTATTCAAATTACCATAAATATTCAAAATTTGAACATGTTGCGGATAAGAACTACGTTTACTTAACAAATAGCGATAATAGCGATCTTCATATCTAGGCCGGCCGTTGGCTAAAAAATAGTTCTTATTTGGTCGATCATCAATGCCAATAATCCCATCAAAGTGTCCCGCAATATTCACTTGCTTATTGAGCTGGGGCAAATCTTTACGTTGACCATATTTAACTTGATAATACATTGTCGTTAAATTGCCCATCGAATGAGCGACCGTATTATACCGCCGAATCTGATACTTTTTCTGTAACAAAGTAATTAAATTATAAAACCACCGACTAGTTTCTTGATAATTACTATTCTGATTATCTTCCATTAAAACTTGAATTAAGGGATGTTTGACCCCTTTCGGCCAATGACCACTTAACTTAACTTGACCTTGTGGCGAAATTTTGGCAACTAACACTTTGGTCGCTCCTTGATGTGCTTGAGCATAAGCCATCATACTTTTAGCCGAGTTAGCTCCAGCACCATAACCGTGTAAATATAAAGTTGGCACACTAGCTGAACGATCACCGTTAGTGGGTCGATTCATTTTAATAAATAAACCACCACCCAGTAGTAATAACACAATAATGACTCCTAACCACCAGAGTAAGGTTTTTCGCTTTTTAGTTAACACTGTCATCACCGCTCCTTCAAAAAAGCTTGCGTACCCTGACTTAAGCGCTCTAAGCCGTCAGTTAACATTGCTGGTGGACAAGCACTATTTAGCCGGATAAAATGAGCACCATTGCCACGATAAATAGCCCCATCATTAACAATTAATCCTGTTTGGCGTCTTAAATACTGAACTAATGATGTCGTCGTTGCCGTAACCTGCTGCACATCTAACCATAACAAATACGTGGCATTTTCTGAAACCAATTTGACCTGCGGTAAATTAGCTATTAAATATAGTTGAACTAAATCTCGATTTTGTTGTAGTTGCTGCTTTAATTGTCGTAACCACCGGCTTCCCTGAGTATACGCCGCAATGCTCCCCGGAATAGCCACCAAATTCGGTTCTGTTAGCTCATCATTATTGAGACCGCGACTAACAATTTGTCGCAGGTTAGAATTAGGAATAATAACTGTGGCCGCATGCAAAGCCGCCAAATTAAAAGTCTTACTGGGCGAAGTCAACACAACAATATAACTAGTCATACTCGTTATACTCCTTAATTTTCTCAATAAGCCTTTAGCTTCAATGATCCTAATGATCTGTTAGATTAGCTTGAATGGCCGCTATGATTTGTTCAGGTAATAAATTATTTTGTTGATAAAGTTGCTGTAGCGGCGTTTGATCAGTGTAAACCCGCTTTTGGCCAAAGTTTAAAACTTGAACATCAAACTTACCTAAATAAGATGCTACCTTTTGGCCAAAGCCCCCGTCTAATAAGTTATCTTCTAAAGTGACAATCAATTGATGATCAGCGGCCAATTGTGTGAGCGTCTGATCATCTAAAATATTGGCCGCCACCGGATTAACTAATGTAGCACCTACTTTGTCCGCGACTTGACGCCCTAATTCATAAAAATCACCCAGTGCTAAAATGGCAACCTTTTGCCCCGCTTGCACTTGATAATGAATCGTTTGATAATCACGCGCTGGGTGATTATGAGTAGTCAGCGGTACTGCATTGGTTGGTAACTTAATAGCAACTGGTTGTTGGCGTTGCTTAATGGCCCAAGTCAACATTGCTTGTTCTTCAGCTAAACTAGTTGGTGCTAAATATAGCCAATTAGGTAAATTAGATAGCATTACTTGATCAAAAACTCCCAAATGCGTTTTTGATTGTTCCGACATTCCTCCACCAGCTACGAGCATCACTACTGGCAAGTTATTAGCCGCCACATCATGTGATAATTGATCAAAGGCACGTTGTAAAAAAGTCGAATTTTCAAACAGAATGGGAATCGCACCTGCTTTGGCAAAACCAGCCGCCAAGGCGACGGATTCTTGTTCAGCAATCCCCACATCAGTGTAATTATTCGGATAATCATTTTTAATACGATCCAAACCAAATACTCCCGGAATCGCCGCATCAATTGCCATAATTGGTTGTCCAGCATCAATTTGTTGCGCTACGACATCTAAAGCGGTTGAATTGGCAGTAACCGTCGTGGGGCCTGGAGCTAAAGGTTGATCCGTGGCTAAGTTAAACGGCGCTACCCAATGATGCGCTTCTTCTTGCGCTACTGCGGGTTGATAGCCTTTGCCTTTTTAAAGTATTAATATGAACTACAATCGGATGATCAATATCTTTCACAGCGGTAAAAGCCGCAATCATTTGTGTTAAATCATTACCATCGGCTACGTAACGATAATCAAAGCCTAGGGCTTTAAACAAGTTATCACTAGCTTGACCATGAGAATCTCGTAATTTTTGTAAGGCTTGGACTAGCCCACCAACATTTTTATCAATGGACCATTGATTATCATTAATTACAATCACCAAATTGTTCGGTTCAATGGCTGCATTATTCAACCCTTCATACGCTAAACCGCCGGTCAGGGATCCATCACCAATTAAAGCCATAATATTTTCATGTGTGCCTTTTAAATCACGAGCTTTGGCCATGCCCGTTGCTAAAGCAATTGAGGTTGAGGTGTGCCCAATCGAATAGTAATCATACGGACTTTCCTCCGGATTACTATACGGCGTAACTGTATCATAAGCCTCAGGATCTAGCCACGCTTGCGCGCGCCCTGTTAACATTTTATGGGGATAAGTTTGATGGGAAACATCCCAAATAATTTTGTCAGTCGGAGCGTTGAACACATAATGATAAGCGATCGCTGCTTCGACAATTCCTAAATCTGGTCCTAAATGACCACCCTGTGCGGCATCTTTTTCTAAAATTAACGTTCTAATCTCTTGCGCTAATTGTTCTAAATCTTGTAATTGCAGTTGCTTCAAATCTTGAGGTCCGTTAATTTGGTTTAAAAGATAATCTGGATGTTGATTCATAAAATGACCTTCTTCTTATTTAATTTTAATCTTGCAAAAGCAACTATAATACTTAAAGTGCTGTTTAAGTCAAATGATTTTCACCATTTATTACTCAACATACGCCTAAACAATTTTTTAGCTGCCCAGAAAACTGTTTCTGTGCCCCCAGTATAGATATCCTCTTAGCTACTGTCTAATACTTATTTTTAATAGCCAATTATAACCAAAGAGCATACTCAGTTAGCTTGACTTACAGTTAACTCTAGGTTTTATGCTACAAATAATTATTATTAAATCTTATGAAAGTAGGTGACTAAATTGCGTTCCAAAATCACACTTCATATTTATACTTCCCTCGATGGGCGGATTACTGGTAATTTTAGTACTGCTTTGTCAGATCATAGTGCAACAAAATTCTTTCAAACCATTGGTTTTCAAAAAAACAATCCGCATAGTTTTCATTTTCAGGGTTGGATTTATGGTAGCAATACCTCCAAATCCTATTTGGCGCCAGGTCAATTTATTGCTGACCACAATACTTCTAGCATCGTTCCTGCCGGCGATTATCTGATTAACCAACAACAAAGTTGCTATTACATTGCATTTGATCGTCACGGTTGTCTTAATTGGTCCCAAAATACTACTGCTTATGCTGGGCAAACTGCGTTTGTGATTGAAGTCTTGACTGACCAAGCATCCAATTCCTATAAAACATTTTTACGGCAAAAACAGATTCCCTATATCATTGCGGGAGAACAAGAAATTGATCTAGCACTGGCGTTGCAAAAATTAGCTGCTGAATACGGCTTAGACAATTTGATGTTGGGCGGTGGTGGACTGTTAAATTGGAGTTTTCTTACCGCTGGTTTGATTGACGAAATTAGTTTAGTCGTGGCGCCAGCGATTGATGGTCAAGAACATACTGCTCGCCTATTTAATTCCCAGTTTAGCCACGATCCAAAACCCATTGGTTTTAAATTGCGTTCAGCACAAGTCATCGCTGATAATGTCCTATGGTTAAGATATATTCCTCTAAATGTTAGCCAAAGAACTTGAATAACCGACAGTTGCGACAAAAGTGCTTAGAAGCGGGGTTTAACCTTCCAGTATGAATAATAAATATCAGCCTAAATTTACAAAATTTGTTGTTTCAACTCTTCTCTTTGTCAGCACCTCAGACGATTTGCGTCACTATATATCAAAATTTTAATTTGAAAGGATTTTCAATGACTACAACAATCAAAATTACTATTAATAACGATGCTTATTTTGCACAAATTAATGATTCGCCAACCGCTCAGGATTTTCTTCAGCTGCTCCCACTAACACTAACTTTAAAAAATTATGGTCAGACTGAAAAAATAGCTGATCTCCCGACCACATTAAATACTCAAACAGCACCGAGTGGTAGTGCCGCTCAAGTTGGCGATATTACTTTATATGCACCTTGGGGCAATTTAGCCATTTTTATTCAGAATTTTGGTTATGCAAAAGGTTTAATTCAACTAGGCCATATCCAACAAAATGGCGCTCAATTAGCTAATTATCCTAATAACACCATTGCTTACTTTGAACGGCAATAGTACCAATTAATTTGGAATAACTTCTTAAACCAAAATACTCTATTATTATTAGGTATACGCCTAACTATAATGGAGTATTTTTATTAATGAATAAACATCTTGACGCCAAAAGAATTATACTTAAATTTATTAAGCACTGTTATTTTAAAAGGAAGCGTAAAATTAGTGAACTATCCAAAAGCTTTAATTAACGCAGTTAACCGGCGCTCACAAGCATTTCAGCTAGAAGGCCTGAACGAAGGTGCCGGACCACAGCACCCTACTTTAATGTTAGTGGGCGAGGCCCCGGGCAAAGACGAGATTGTAACGCATATTCCCTTTCATGGTCGCTCTGGACAAGAATTAATGAAATCTTTAGCACTACTGCAATTAACTCGCGATGATGTTTATATAACTAGCGTTGTACGTAGTCGTCCCTACAAAGTGGTGCAAGCTTTAGACAAAAAGACTCACCAACTAGTCACCAAATATCCTAACCGCAAGCCAACCCAAAAAGAAATCCTAGCGCAAGCACCATTTTTTGATTACGAAGTCAATTGGGCTCAACCCCAAATAATCGTCACTTTAGGTAGTACCGCAGCCCAACGTATTTTAGGTACTCACCAAAGTTTAACTGCCATTCACGGGCAAATCTTTAATCACCCCATTCAACAATTAAATGCTGCTAAAGATGCTTATCAATGGTCCGCCAAAAAATACCAAGTTTATTGTACCTATCACCCCGCCGCCATTTTTTATAACCCACCCCGGATTTTTTATATTAGCAACTCAAATTAAACACGATTGGGAACAATTAACATCATATATTAAGTAGTTATTGCGCTTCAAAGGCTCAGTGTACGGGTGGGTCTCCAAATATTAAAATGGGTTAGAAAGACAATTTTAATCATGCTCAGCTTTTATTGCTGGTATGATAATTGTTTGTTATATAATTTAAATTAATCTTGCCAGCGACTATTGAAATAAAACTTATTTTTAATTATGACGTTTATCAAATACTATTTAAATAGTATTTCTTGTTCACAGGTTAAATTCTAAATATTATTAATCTAGTAAAATATAAAACGCTTTCTTCGCGATTTAATATTTAGGTTGCAGCCCTGACACAGCAACATGAGGATGGTACTTTTGTTTGCTAATATTATAGTGCCGATTGTTGTCGGAATTGCTATTGCCACCTTTACATGGTGGATCAATAAACATTAATTGACGCAAAATAAAAGACGTCTAGTCACTGTCCGGGTAAACTAGGCGTCTTTTTTGTGTTGCATTCATGTTCTCTAATATCCTTGCATGTTTATAATAACACATTTATTTCTGAAATCCCACAATTTGATTATGTATTAGCTCCCGCATTGGGAGCATTTTTATTACTTACCACTGCCAACCCGTATATAAAGCTGGTAGATATTCATCAGCAGCTACATGATAGCATCAAAATTATTAATCTAACAACTATCTAAAACGTGTCCGGGTGCTGGGCAAGCAGTCCAAGAGTTCTAAATCTAATTGATCTAACAACTATCTAAAACCAGATGACGACTTGCCATTTTAAAAACCTGGTTCTAAATCTCATTGATCTAACAACTATCTAAAACATGGCATATGTCGGAGTTGCCGGCTGGTTAGTTCTAAATCTCATTGATCTAACAACGATTTAAATGTTATTGATAAATCAACGTTTGTAAGACTTTTGTTAACCATTTGTTCTCCATAGTTAGCGAAACTACTCTTTTAATTTAACAACATTTAGTTAAAAGTAAAACACTTTTGCTATGCTATAATATTTAAGTTGCAGCCCCAACACAGCAACATAAGGGGGGTGTACTTATGTTTACCAGCATTATAGCGCCGATTATTGTCGGAATTGTTATTGCCATTTTTAAATGGTGGCTTAATAAACATTAATTGACGCAAAATAAAAAGGCATCTAGTTACTGTCCAGGTCAACTAGGTGTCTTTTTTTGTTGCAGTTATGTTTACCAACATCTTTACATACTTATAGTAACACAATTATTTCTGAAATCCCACAATTTGATTATGTATTAGCTCCCACTTCGGGAGCTTTTTTATTACTTGCCACTGCCAACACGCATAAAGCGCTGGTAGATATTCATCAGCAGCTACATGATAGCATCAAAAATATTAATCTAACAACTATCTAAAACGGAATCTGATGTATCTTTTCAGCGATTATAGTTCTAAATCTCATTGATCTAACAACTATCTAAAACAAACAGCGATGAGATGTTAAAAGCCCAAGTGTTCTAAATCTCATTGATCTAACAACTATCTAAAACCTATCAGTAAGGGTAAAGATTATAATGTGTGTTCTAAATCTCATTGATCCAACAACTATCTAAAACTACAACATTTATAGATATTGCCCTGATTATGCCGTTCTAAATCTCATTGATCTAACAACTATCTAAAACGGATTCAGGTCCTGTGTGAAAAAAGCAATTAGTTCTAAATCTCATTGATCTAACAACTATCTAAAACAATGTCGCCAGCAAGAGAATTACTAACCACGTTCTAAATCTATATTTTTCTAACAACTATCTAAAACACAGCAACGATAGACCAAGAGCTACGTTTAGAAAGTTATATATATATCATTGATCTAACAACTATCTAAAACACGCCGACTTTGACTTGCTAACGAGCGTTTGTTTCAAATCTCATTGATCTAACAACTATCTTAAAACTTTCCGATTCAAAACACAAAAAAGCGATTAACTAATTGGACAAGTTCTAAAATCTATAATTGATCTAACAACTATCTAAAACCTTCCAACGTAGCAGGACGTTTAACCTGAAATATTCTAATACTTTCTTTAAAAATAACAACTATCTAAAACCTTAATCAGAACTTTCGGCCGACCGCTTTTTAAATCTCATTGATCTAACAACTATCTAAAACTCTTTTGATTGAACACTTTGAATTCGATTTGTTCTAAATCTCATTGATCTAACAAACTATCTAAAACATGTTTTGTTTAGCTTCATTGTCGCAAGCCGTTATAAATCTCATTGATCTAACAACTATCTAAAACCCACTATCTAGCAAGATAAATCTTGAAAATGTTCTAAAGTTCAGTTTCTATAAAAAATCTAAAACATAATCTAAGTCGGTTTAAAATGAAGCGCTTGGTACAAGTCCTATGAGCTATAACTATCTAAAACTCATCACTGTAATCATCATTTTCAAAAACAGTTCTAAATCTCATTGATCTAACAACTATCTAAAAT